>NZ_JAJNRD010000020.1:0-43021 GCF_022228055.1 Halorhodospira sp. 9621 | reverse complement strand
GGGGGGGGGCTACAGGTAAGGGGGCGCGCCACCGGCGGCCCCGCGGCAACCGCCGGGTCGGCTCAGGAGGCCGGCGAGGCGATGGCCTCGACCAGCTCGTCGATGACCGCGAAGTAGTCGTCGGCATCGCCATTCACCGGGACGTGGGTGGGCAGACTGTAGTAGGACCAGCCCAGCTCCCGCTCGATGAAGCGGGCCCCGTCCGCCGGCTGGAAGTCGGTGAACAGGGTCACGCCCCGCTCGTCCGCCAGCTCATTGACCAGCCGCCGCAGGTGGCGGGCCGTGGGCGGCACGCCGGGCAGCGGCTCCAGGTAGCCGTGCAGGGGCACGTCCAGGCGGTGCACCAGATAGTCGATGTCCGCGTGGAAGAGCAGCACCCCGGGGGCGTCGGCGACGCGCTCTTCCCAGCCGGGCAGACGCTCCTCGACGGCGGCCTGGAAGTCATCGGCATTGCTGTAGAAGTGCTCCGCGTGCTCCGGGGCCAGGTTGCCCAAGCGCGAGGCCAGGGCCTGACCCACCTCGGCCATGCGGACGGGGTCCAGGTAGACGTGGGGGTTGCCCGCCGGGTGGACATCACCCCGGGCACGGTCGGCGTGACCGGTCTGGCCGATCAGCTCCACCTGGGCGGCGGCCTCGAAGTAGCCGTCCTGGCCGATCTGCACGTCCGGGTTGTTGGCGCCGCGGATGGCGGCGGGCAGCCAGCCCTCCTCCAACTCGGCGCCCACCGAGACCACCAGGTCGGCCCCGCGCAGCGCGGCCATCATCGACGGCCGTGCCTCCAGGTAGTGGGCGTCGCGGTCCGGCGGGGCCATGGTGGTGACCTCCACATGCTCGCCGCCGACCTGCTGGGTGATCATGGCCATGTTGGTGGTGGTCGCGGCCACCTGCAGCCGCTCCGCTGCGGCGGGGCCGGCGGCGAGGGCGGTGGCGAGGACCGCGGTGGCAAGGATGCGCTTGAACATCATTCGACTCCCTTTGCGTTTGCGGCGCGGCGCGCTCAGAACGGATGGGCGCCGTGGGCGCCGAGGCTCAGGTTGTACTGGAGCATCGCCTGCCAGGCGTCTTCCCCGTGGTCGTGTCCGTGCCCATGCCCATGCCCAGCGCCACCGGCGAAGTCGGAGTAGTTGACCTGAGCCCGGATGTACGAGAAGTGCGACGGGTAGAAGGTCACGTTGGCCGCGTAACGGTAGCTGGTGTCTAGGGCCTCGATCTCATCGTGCCCGAAGGCGTCGTTGGTGATGCCCAGGGCTTCGGCGCGCAGGCCGGTCCGCCAGCGCGGGGCGATGCCGTAGACCGCCTGGATGTAAAGGCCGTCCTGCTTGCTGGTGCCGGCGTATTCGAAATCTCCGTCGTCATAAAAGTCGGCTTCGATGTTCCGGTAGAAGTACTCGCCCTGTACGGTCCAGTCGCCCTGGCCCTTATAACCACCGGCGTCGTAGCGATAGATCGCGTCGAGGCCGGCGAACCAGCTGTCGCCGTCCCAGGCGTCCTCGTCGTCGATATCGCCCTTCTGGAAGGCACGGGCGTAGCCTGCGGATGCCCCAAGCTGCGCGTTGTGATTGTAACCGAGGTTCGGTCCCCACTTGGCGAAGGCGGTCCCGAGGCGCGGGCCGGAGACATCGTCGAAGCCGTGGTCGTGCCCCTCGTACGGGGCGATTCCGCTGCTCTCACCTTGCAGAGTCTCGACACCGAACTTCAGGTAGGTGCGGGTGGGCGCCAGCCAGTTGAGCTGCACGCCGGTCTCCTGGATGCCGTGGTCGCCGAAGAGGTGCTCGCTGACCAGCGGGCGGTCCACGAAGTCCCACTCGTGGGGGTGCTGGCTGTTGATGTAGCCGGTGTCGGAGAGGAACCGGCCGGCCTTCACCTGGAGGCCCCAGGGCAGGCTGCGGGTGGTGAAGTACGCCTCCTCCAGGTCGATGTGGTCGGTGCCCTCGATCACCAGCATCGCGAAGGCGTCGAAATACGGGTCCACCGAGGCCTCGAAGGCGATCTCCGTCTCGCGCAGCTGGAAGCCGTCCTCGATCCCGTGGGCGTGGTCGTGGCCGTGACCGTGGCTGTGGCCCATGCCGAAGCCGCCGGGGTCATCGACGTGGCCGGAGAACTCGTTGCCGTACACGCCGTCCAAGATCACGGAGATGGACGGGTTCATCAGTGTGCCGGCGCCGATCTGCTCGCTGGAGGCGGTGGCCCGCTGCATCGGGCCGGGGTCGGCGCTGACGGTGGGTTCCGGTCCCTGCTCGACGGTGGGTTCGTCGGTGGGCGACTGGGCGTGGGCACTGCCGAGCAGCAGGGCTGCGCTGCCCAGACCGGTGGCCAGCAGGGCCGATCGGCGCCATTGGGCGTGGTATCGTGACATGTTCGGGCTCCCCTGGATTGAGTGACGCGCCGGGCGGTTGTGGCCGCTGTCGCGCTGCTGTGGTCAAGTTCCCGGCGCTGGTGGCCGATAGCACAAGAGAGTCCACAGCGGCCGCCTCCGGCGTCCAGTGCAATCTAGTTGCAAATGCAACAAGGCGTCAACAGGCGTCGCCGGCGGGTGATGCGGTAGCATGGGGAGTCGGCAGCAGCAGCGCCGGCGTCACGGCACAGTCAGTGCATTGATAGGGCACGGGGAGGCATACCAGTGCCGAAGATTGTCTACATATTCATGGGGATCATGGCGTTGATGATGGTCGTGACCATGGGCACCGTGGGGGCCCTGGCGTTCGGCTACATCACGCCGCCGGGCATGCATGCGGACGCAGAGCCCGACCTGGGGGATCCGCAGTACCTCAAGCTGGAGCCGCCTTTGACCGTCAATTTC
Organism: Halorhodospira sp. 9621; assembly: GCF_022228055.1. Taxonomy (NCBI): domain Bacteria; kingdom Pseudomonadati; phylum Pseudomonadota; class Gammaproteobacteria; order Chromatiales; family Ectothiorhodospiraceae; genus Halorhodospira; species Halorhodospira sp. 9621. The sequence continues at coordinate 40,221 of NZ_JAJNRD010000020.1, read as the reverse complement.
GAGCGGGGTCAGCGGATCAGCTACCTGCAGGCCGAGGTCGAGGTCATGGCGCGCACCGACCAGGCGCTCGAGGGCGTGGAGCGGCACATGCCGGTGATCCGCAACAACCTGCTGATGCTCTTCGCTGATCAGAGCTTCGAGGCGCTCAACACCCGGGCCGGGCGCGAGGAGCTGCGGCACGCCTCGCTCGAGGAGATCAACGACATCCTCGATGAGCGCGGGATCGAGGGCGAGGTCGAAGCGGTCTACTTCACCAGTTTCGTAATGCAGTAGCGGGCGGTCGTCATGTCGCAGCAGGATATCCTCAGCCAGGACGAGATCGACGCGCTCCTCCACGGGATCGACGACGGCGACGTCGACACCGAGGACGAAGAGGATACCGGCGAACTCCGGCCGTACACCTTTACCGCCGAGGAGCGCATCGTCCGGGGCCGGATGCCGACCCTGGAGATGATCAACGAGCGCTTCGGGCGGCTGTTTCGCATCGGCCTGTTCAACATGCTCCGCCGCACGCCGGAGGTCTCGGTCACCGGCGTGGAGATGATGAAGTTCGGCGAGTACGTCCACACCCTGTTCGTCCCCACCAGCCTGAACATCATCCGCGTGCCGCCGCTGCGCGGCTCCGGTCTGTTCGTGATCGACCCCAAGCTGGTCTTCCTGGTGGTGGACAACTTCTTCGGCGGCGGCGGGCACTTCTACCTCAAGGTGGAGGGACGCGAGTTCACGCCCACCGAGCAGCGGGTTATCCGGCTGATGCTCGATCAGGCCTTCGATGACCTGCGCGAGGCGTGGAACCCGGTGCTCGGCGTGGACTTCGAGTACGTGAACATGGAGGTCAACCCGCAGTTCGCCAACATCGTCAGCCCCACCGAGGTGGTCGTCGTGAGCAAGTTCCACGTCGAGCTCGACGGCGGCGGTGGCGACATCCACGTGACCCTGCCGTACACCATGGTCGAGCCGATCCGCGAGATCCTCGACGCCGGCGTGCAGTCCGATCGCAACGACGTCGATGACCGCTGGGCCAAGGCGCTGCGCGAAGAGATGAAGACCGCTCCGGTGACCATGCACAGTACCCTGGCGCGCTCGGAGATCACCCTGCGCGATCTGATGCACCTCAAGGCCGGGGATGTGATCCCCATCGAGATGCCCGAGCGGGTGGTGGTCGAGGTCGAGGAGGTGCCGGTCTTCTACGGTACCTATGGGGTGTGCGAGGGCCATGCGGCGCTGCGCATTGACGAGAAGGTGCAGGCGCCGGAGCGCGAGACACTGCTGCCGGAGCGCGACCAGGTCCGCCGCGAGGAGCGCGAACGGGACGAGGAGCCGGTTCAGCAGCGCATCAACCGGCTCACCGCCGAGCAGCGCAGCGGCGCCGAGGAGTCCCACGAGGCGCCGGAGCGCCCCCAGAGCAGCCAGAGGGTGGATGAGTCATGAGTGACGAGAACGACCGGCCGTCGGCCGATGACGACTGGGCCGACGCCCTGGCCGAGCAGAAGGGGCAGGGCGAGCAGGAGGGAGAGCACATCGACGACGAGGCCCTGGCCGAGGAGTGGGCGGCCGCCATGGAGGAGGGCGCCGAGGCCACCGAGACGGCCGGTTCGGGCGGTCGGGAGAGCGGCCAGTCCGGCGCTGCCGAAAAAGGCGGCGGCGGCCGATCGGTGGATCTGGACGAGTTCGATCCGGCCGCCACGCGCGCCGCCGGCGAGGATGACCAGAACATCGATGTCATCCTCGACATCCCGGTGACGCTGTCCATGGAGATCGGCCGGACGCAGATCAGCATCCGCCACCTGCTCCAGCTCAACCAGGGCTCGGTGGTGGAGCTCGACCGCCTGGCCGGCGAGCCCCTGGACGTGATGGTCAACGGCACGCTGATCGCCCACGGCGAGGTGGTGGTCGTCAACGAGCGCTTCGGCATCCGCCTGACCGACGTCATCAGCCCGGCCGAGCGGGTGAAGAAGCTGCGCTGATGGCCCCTCGATCGCGCTCGTGGGTGACGTTCCTCCGGCGCTCGCGCCTGGCGGGGGCGGCGCTGGGCGTCAATCTGCTGGCGTTCTCGGCGCCGGCCGTGGCCGAGACCGTCCCCGGGGTCGAGGCCGAGGCCATCGTCCGGGTGATTGTCGCCCTGTTGGTGGTGCTGGCGGTGATTGTCGGGCTCTCCTGGCTGCTCCGGCGCTTCGGCGGCGGGGCCGTGGGCGGCACCGGGGCCATGCGTGTGCTCGGCTCGCTGCCGGTGGGCCAGCGCGAGCGCGTGGTGCTGGTTCAGGTGGGGGAGACCCAGCTGCTGCTCGGTGTAGCGCCCGGGCGGGTACAGACCTTGCATATACTGGAAACCCCAGTGACCGGCGTCGGCGGCGAGGCCGACGGCGGGCAGGGCGGCCCGTTCGCGGCGCGGCTGCGTCGCTTGATGCAGCAATCCGATCAGCAGTAGTCCATGCCCACACTCCGTATTCTGCTTCTCGTGGCGTTGTTTCTTTGCCCGGTGCTGGCCTACGGCCAGACCGGGCTGGAGGCGCTGACCATCGAGGAGACCGAGGACGGGCAGACCTGGAGCCTCAGCGTCCAGGTCCTCGTCCTCATGACCCTGCTGACGCTGCTGCCGGCGATGGTGCTGATGATGACCGCCTTTACGCGGATCATCGTCGTCCTTGCCATCCTGCGCCAGGCGCTCGGCACCGCCTCGACGCCGTCGAACCAGGTGCTCATCGGGCTGGCCCTGTTCCTGACCCTGTTCGTGATGATGCCGGTCTTCGACGAGATCAACGAGACCGCGCTGCAGCCGTACATGGCCGAGGAGATGAACGCCGAGCAGGCGCTGGAGCAGGCCAGCGAGCCGATGCGCGAGTTCATGATCCGCCAGACCCGCGAGGACGACATCGCCCTGTTCCTGCGCATCGCCGACTACGGCGAGGTGGACAGCCCGGACGACGTGCCCATGTCGGTGCTGATCCCGGCATTCATGACCAGCGAGCTGAAGACCGCCTTCATCATCGGCTTCGTGCTCTATCTGCCGTTCCTGGTCATCGACCTGGTGGTGGCCAGCACGCTGATGTCCATGGGCATGCTGATGCTCTCGCCGATGATCATCTCGCTGCCGTTCAAGATCATGCTCTTCGTCCTGGTCGATGGCTGGTCACTGGTGATGGGCACCCTGGCGTCCAGTTTCTTCCTGTGACCGCCCGGGTGCCCCGCCGGGCGGCAAGACCTTGCCGCCGGCGGCAATGGCGGGGCGCCGAACGGCAAAAAGCTGCCGACCCGGCCGGAGCCGGTCGGCCGGTGCCGGCCGCTAGCGGCAAGCCTTTAATGGAGGTTGTCTATGACACCCGAGCGGGCGATTCAGCTGGGCACGGACGCGCTCACCGTGGCCACGCTCCTGGCCGGGCCGATCCTGTTGGCGGCGCTGATCATCGGCCTGATCGTCGGCATGTTCCAGGCGGCCACGCAGATCAACGAGCAGACCCTCTCCTTCGTGCCCAAGCTCGCCGGCTTGGCGGTGGTGCTGTTCCTGCTCACGCCGTGGATGACCCAGGTCCTGACCGACTTCACCGAGGGGCTCATCCGCAGCATCCCGGAGATCCTGCGCTGAATGGAGATCAGCAGCGCCGAAGCGGCCGCGTGGGTGGGTACCTTCATGTACCCGCTGATGCGCATCGGGGCGGCGGCCCTGGTGGCGCCGGTGTTCGGCAACGACATGATCCCGCTGCAGGTGCGGGTGTTCATCGGCGTGGCCCTGACCATCGCCGTGCTTCCGGCGGTGGGCGAGGTGCCCCCGGTGGATCCGCTCTCGGCGGACGGCCTGCTGATCGCCGTCCAGGAGGTGCTGGTGGGGCTGACCATCGGCATGATCCTGGCCCTGGCGCTGAACACGGCGGTGATCGCCGGTGAGAGCATTGCCCTGGCCATGGGGCTGGGTTTTGCCACCATGGTGGACCCGCAGACGGGCATGTCGGTGCCGGTGATCTCCCAGCTGCTGCTGACCATCGTCACGCTGCTCTTCCTCGCCGTCGGCGGGCACCTGATGCTGATCCAGCTGCTGGCAGACAGCTTCGCGGCGGTGCCTATCGGCGAGATCGCCCTGGATCGGGACGTGTTCTGGGGTGTCGCGGCCTGGGGGACGCAGATGTACGCGGGTGCCGTACTCATCGCGCTGCCGCTGGTCACCGTCCTGCTGGTCATCAACCTCTCGCTGGGCGTGATGACCCGCGCCGCGCCGCAGATGAACGTCTTCTCCGTCGGTCTGCCGCTGACCATCCTGGTCGGCGGCGTCCTGATGCCCATCCTGGTCCTGCCGGCGCTGCCGGCGCGCATGGCCATGATGTGGAGCGAGGCGTACAACACCATCGGATCGTTGCTCGGTACACCGGGGATCGGGGGGTAGGCCGTGGCCCAGGAGAGCGAAGACGGGCAGGAAAAAACCGAGGATCCGACCCCGAAACGGCGCGAGGAATCGCGCAAGAAGGGGCAGATCCCGCGCTCGCGGGAGCTGACCACCATGCTGGTGCTGCTGGTGGCCGCCGGCGCGCTGCTGGCGCTCGGTCCCTTCATGGGCGGTCAGCTGACGTCGCTGCTCGAGTGGTCATTCACCATTGATCGTAGCCACATCTACGATCCGGGGATCCTCATCGAGCGGCTGCACGAGGCGCTCGGGCGGGGGTTGCTCACGGTGCTGCCGTTCATCGCCGTGATGCTGCTCGCCGCGCTGATCGCCCCCACCGCCCTGGGCGGGTGGAGTTTCTCCTTTCACCCGATGCAGCCCAAGCCCGAGAAGCTCAGCCCCATCAAGGGGTTTCAGCGCATGTTCGGGACCAAGGCGGCGGTGGAGCTGGGCAAGGCCCTGGGCAAGGTGCTGGTCATCGGCGGCACCGCCGTCGGGCTGTTCGTGCTCTTCTGGGACAACTTCTACACCATGAGCCGGGCCCCCCTCGAGCCCTCCATGGCCGAGGGCATGCGGCTGTTCTACATCTTCTTCTTCCTGCTGGCACTGTCGATGCTGGTGGTGGTGGCCATCGACATCCCCTACCAGATCTACGACCACACCCAGAAGATCCGCATGACCCGCCAGGAGGTCAAAGAGGAGTTCAAGCAGACCGAGGGCAAGCCGGAGGTCAAGCAGCGGGTCCGCGAGCAGCAGCGGGAGATGACCAACCGGCGGATGATGGAGCAGGTCCCCGATGCCGATGTGGTCATCACCAACCCGGCCCACTACGCTGTCGCGCTCAAGTACGATCAGTCGTCCATGCGTGCGCCCACGGTGGTGGCCAAGGGCGCCGACCTGCTTGCTGCGCGCATCCGCCAGATCGCCGAGGAGAACGACATCCTGATCTTCCAGGCCCCGCCGCTGGCACGGGCCTTGTATCATTCCGCCGATCTGGACCAGGAGATCCCGGGCGCGCTCTACTTCGCCGTCGCCCAGGTGCTGGCCTACGTCTACCAGTTCCAGGCCGCGCAGCGCCGCGGCTGGACGCCGCCGCAGCGGCCCGAGCCGGAGGTTCCGTCGGGCTACGACGCCGGCGGCGGTGCACCATCCGATGAGCCAGGAGGGGATAGCCGCCGATGAATTCGGCCATCGCCGATCAGATCCGCAGCCTCGGCTCCCGGGGGCTGGGTACGCCGCTGCTGGTCATTGCCCTGTTGGCGATGATGATCGTGCCCCTGCCGCCGCTGGCGCTGGACATGCTGTTCACCTTCAACATCGTCCTGTCGCTGTCGATCCTCCTGGTCACCGTCTACATCATGCGGCCGCTGGAGTTCGCGGTTTTCCCGACGATCCTGCTGGTGGCCACGCTGCTGCGCCTGGCGCTGAACATCGCCTCGACGCGGATCATCCTCCTCGACGGTCATACCGGCACCGACGCGGCGGGCAACGTCATCCAGTCGTTCGGCGAGTTCGTCGTTGGCGCCAACTACGTGGTCGGCTTCGTGGTCTTCGCCATCCTGGTGATCATCAACTTCGTCGTGGTCACCAAGGGCGCCGGGCGCATCTCCGAGGTCTCGGCGCGCTTCACCCTGGATGCGCTGCCCGGCAAGCAGATGGCCATCGACGCCGACCTCAACGCCGGGATCATCAGCCAGGAGGAGGCGCGCAACCGGCGCCAGGAGGTGGCGCAGGAGGCCGACTTCTACGGCTCCATGGACGGTGCCGCCAAGTTCGTCCGCGGTGACGCGATCGCCGGCATCCTGATCCTGCTGATCAATATCGTCGGCGGGCTGATCATCGGCATGACCCAGCACGGCATGCCGGCCGACGAGGCCGCCCGCAACTACACCCTGCTGACCATCGGCGACGGCCTGGTGGCGCAGATCCCCTCGCTGGTGCTCTCCAGCGCGACGGCCATCCTGGTCACCCGCCGCTCGGATACGCGGCGGATGACCGACGACATCATGGAGCAGCTGTTCAGCAACCCGCGGGTGCTCTGGGTCGTCGCCGGGATCATCGGCCTGCTTGGTCTGGCGCCGGGGCTGCCGCCGGTGCCGTTTCTCTTCTTCGCCGGGCTGTGCGCGCTGGGGGCGTGGTACGCCGGCAGGCGCGAGGCCGAGGCGGCCGCCGCGGCTCAGCAGCCCGCGGCATCCGAGCAGGCCGATGCCGAGCGGGAGGACCCCGAGCAGAAAGAGCTCACCTGGGACGACGTGCCCCCGGTGGACCCGGTGGGCCTGGAAGTGGGTTACGGCCTGATCCCGCTGGTCGACCGCAATCAGGGCGGGCAGCTGCTGACCCGGATCAAGGGGGTGCGCAAGAAGCTCTCCCAGGACCTGGGCTTCCTGGTCCAGCCGGTGCACATCCGCGACAACCTCGATCTGGGACCCAACGTCTACCGGGTCAGCATCCACGGCGTACCCGTGGCCGAGGGCGACGTGCAGCCCGGCCGCGAGCTGGCCATCAACCCCGGGACGGTCCACGGCGAGCTCTCCGGGACGCCGACCAAGGATCCGGCCTTCGGTCTCGACGCGGTGTGGATCGAGCCGTCGCAGCACGATTACGCGCAGACCCTGGGCTACACGGTGGTGGACGCCAGCACGGTGATCGCCACCCATCTCTCCCAGGAGGTGCAGCGCAACGCCCATCAGCTCTTCGGCCACGAGGAGGCGCAGAAGCTGCTCGACATGCTCGGCCAGAGCCAGCCCAAGCTGGTCGAGGAGCTGGTGCCCAACACCCTGAGCCTGTCCACGGTGGTCAAGGTGCTGCAGAATCTGCTCGAGGAGGGCGTGCCCATCCGGGACATGCGCTCCATCGTCGAGGCGCTGGCCGAGCACGGGCAGAAGACCAAGGACCCGGGGCAGCTGACTCAGCACGTGCGCGAGGCGCTCAGCCGCATGATCGTCCAGGAGATCGTCGGCATGCAGCGCGAGGTGCCGGTGATCACCCTGGAGCCGCAGCTGGAACAACTCTTGCTTAATTCCGTGCAGGGTGCCGGGGACGGGGGCGGCGGCATCGAGCCCGGGCTGGCCGAGCGCATGCAGCGCTCGATCGCCCAGGCGGCGGAGCGTCAAGAAGCCGCCGGTCAGCCCGCCGTATTGCTGACGTCACCGCCGCTGCGCCACTGGCTGCGGCGGCTGTCCCGCAACGTGGCGTCGGGGCTTTACGTCCTGTCCTACAACGAGGTCCCGGATGACCGGCAGGTGCGCATCATCGCCAACGTCGGTCAGGGGCAGGAGGAATCGGGCAAGCAGGGGTAACGCACCATGCGAATCAAGCGAATCTTCGCCGCCAATACCCGCGAGGCGCTGCGCAAGGTCAAGGAGCAGCACGGCCCGGATGCCGTGGTGATCTCGTCGCGCAATGTCGACGGCGGCGTCGAGGTGATCTCGGCGGTGGACTACGACGAGCGCGCCGTTCAGGCGGCGGCCCGCGCGCAGGATCCGCGGGCCGCCGAGATCCCGCCCCTGGACGGCTCGCCGGGCCCGCGCCCCGGTGAGCCGGACCTGCCCGCCGCCGAGGACGAGCCGTCCGGGCAGGCGGAGCCGGCCGAGGATGAGGCCGGCCGTGCTCGCGAGGCGGCACTGGCCCGCCTGCGCAGTCTGCGCGCCGGTGGTGCGGTGGCCGACGACGCCCTGCCGCAGCGTGAGGGGGGCGGCCCGTCCCGCGGGCGGCCGCGCATCGACACCGGCGCGGCGGAGCGGGCCCGTGCCAACGCGGCCGCCCATCGCAGTTCCGGCCAGGAGCGCAGCGGCGGCGAGCGCCGCGAGCCGCGTATCGATCTGCGCGTCGGCGGCGCCGACGAGGACGCCGAACTGTTCGACGCCCTCAGCCGCGAGCACCAGGAGGTGGAGCGCAAGCGCGCCGAGCAGCCGCGACGCGAGCCGGCCTCCCGGCCGGCGCGTGGTCGGGGCGGGGCGGCCAGCGGCGGCGAGCCCGGTGGCGACCGGGGCCAGGGGCTCGGCGGGGTCGAGCACGCCGCCGCCATGGGGGCCGCCGCCGAGGCGGCCAGCGCCGGCAACCAGGAGGGCCCGTCTACCGGGGGTGGCTCCGGTGCGAGCCGCCGTCGCGTCGAGGAGGAGCCGGCCTTCCAGGAGATGCGCGAGGAGATCCGCACCCTGCGCAGCCTCTTCGAGAACCAGCTCTCGCTGCTCGAGTGGAACCGCATGGGTCACCGCCACCCGGCCCGAGCCACGGTGATCAAACGGCTCACGGATCTCGGCATGGGCACCGAAGTCAGCCGCAAGCTGGCCGATCACATTGGCGGCGACGAGAACCCCGACACCGCCTTCCGCAAGGCGCTGGCCCTGATCGCCCGGCACCTGCCCATCGCCGGCGACGAGATCGTCGACCGCGGCGGGGTCTACGCCCTGGTCGGCCCCACCGGCGTCGGCAAGACCACCACGGTGGCCAAGCTGGCGGCGCGCTACGCCCTGCGCCACGGCCGCGAGCAGGTGGCACTGGTGAGCACCGACAACTACCGGGTCGGCGCCCAGGACCAGCTGCTGACCTACGCCCGCATCCTCGATGTGCCCGTCTACACCGCCACCAACCGCCATGAGCTGCGGACCATCGTCGACGATCTGATGGACCGCGGCCTGGTGCTCATCGACACCGTGGGCATGAGCCAGCGCGACGTGCGTCTGGCCGAGCAGTTCAAGACCCTGGGCAGCGCCGAGGGGCTGGTGAAGACCTACCTGGTGCTCTCAGCGGCCACCCAGATGGCGACGCTGACCGAATCGGTCAGCGCCTTCGCCGGCGCCGAGCCGGTGGGCTGCATCTTCACCAAGGTCGACGAGGCCTCCAGCCTGGGCGGGGCGATGACCTGCGCCCTGCGCACCAAGCTGCCTATCGCCTATCTGGCCGTGGGGCAGCGGGTGCCGGAAGACCTTCAGGCGGCCAGGGGTGATACACTCGTGCACCGGGCGTGTGCGCTGCTGGACGAGCACGTTCAGGAGGCCGACGAGGAAGCCCTGGCATTGGCTCTCGGTGGGGGAGGCGCATGTTCCTGACAGAGCCAGGCCTCGATCAGGCGGCGGGGTTGCGCAGGATGGCGAAAACCAGACCGGTCAAGGTGGTCGCCGTCACCGGCGGCAAAGGCGGGGTCGGCAAGACCAACGTCTCCGTGAATCTGGCCACTGCGCTCAGTCGCATGGGCCAGGAGGTGATGCTCTTCGACGCCGATCTGGGGCTGGCCAACGTCGACGTGGCCCTGGGCCTGTCGCCCAAGCTCAACCTCTCCCACGTGCTCGCCGGCGAGGCGAGCCTCGATGAGGTCCTCGTCGAGGCCCCCGGCGGCTTTACCATCGTGCCCGCCTCTTCGGGCACCCAGCGCATGGCCGAGCTCACCGCCGCCGAGCACGCCGGGCTGATCCGCTGCTTCAGCGAGCTCCAGCGCGAGGTGGATGTGCTGCTCGTCGACACCGCGGCGGGCATCTCCGAGAGCGTGGTCAGCTTCGTGCGCGCCTGCCGCGAACTGGTCATCGTCGCCTGCAATGAGCCCTCGTCGATCACCGATGCCTACGCCCTGATCAAGGTCCTCAACCGCTACGGGGTCGAGCGCTTCCACCTGGTCGCCAACCGCGTGCGCAGCCGCCGCGAGGGGCAGATGCTGCACCAGAAGCTGGCCGTGGCCACCGAGCGCTTCCTCGACCTGAACCTGGACTTCATCGGCGCCATCCCGGAGGATGATCGCCTACGCCGGGCGGTGCAGAAGCAGCAGCCGGTGGTCGAGACCTACCCGAACAGCCCCTCGGCGCGGGCGTTCGGTGATCTGGCGCGGCGAATCGACGCGTGGCCGACCCCCTCGGGGGCCACCGGGAACCTGGAGTTCTTCGTCGAGCGACTGATCGAATACAGCAGCATGGGGGGAGAGGTGACCTGATGAATGGTCACGCGATGTACACCGCGGTGGCACAGCAGGGCGACGAGGATCTGGTCACCCGCCACGCCTCGCTGGTCAAGCGGATCGCCCACCATCTGGCCAGCCGCCTGCCGCCGAGCGTGCAGCTCGAGGACCTGATCCAGGCCGGTATGATCGGCCTGCTCGAGGCGGCGCGCCAGTACGACTCCTCCCAGGGGGCGAGCTTCCAGACCTACGCCGGCATCCGCATCCGCGGCGCCATGCTCGACGAGATGCGCCGGCTCGACTGGACGCCGCGTTCGGTCCACCGCAAGGGCCGCGAGGTGGCCGAAGCCATCCGCAGCATCGAGCACCGGACCGGGCGGGATGCCCGCGACCACGAGGTGGCCGAGGCCCTGGGGATCTCGGTGGCGGAATACCACAATATCCTGCAGGATGTGTCCTCGGCGAAGGTCTTCAGCATCGACCAGGAGGATCCGGGCACCGGCGAGCCCCACGAGCCCGCCGGGCACGACCCCGGCCCCCTGGCCATGCTGCAGGACGAGGCGTTCCAGGGCGAGCTGGCCGAGGCGATCCGGGAGCTGCCCGAGCGCGAGCGCCTGGTCATGGCGCTCTACTACGATGAGGAACTCAACCTGCGTGAGATCGGCGAGGTGCTCGGGGTCTCGGAGTCGCGGGTCAGCCAGATCCACGGCCGGATCATGCTCAAGCTGCGCAACCGTCTCGGGGAGTGGCGGCGCGAGCAGCAGGAACGAACGGCGTAGCACGGCTTTGGCAAGGCCTCGAGATAGGGGGGCAATGTGGCAGCGGACAAGAACATGAAGATCCTCGTTGTGGACGATTTCTCCACGATGAGGCGGATCATCAAGAACCTGTTGCGCGAACTCGGCTACAACAACGTGGTCGAGGCCGACGACGGCAACACGGCGCTGCCCATCCTGCAGAAGGGCGGGATCGACTTTCTGATCACCGACTGGAACATGCCGGGCATGACCGGTCTGGAACTGCTCAAGCACGTCCGTGCCGACGCCAATCTCAAGGACCTGCCCACGCTGATGGTCACCGCCGAGGCCAAGCGCGAGCAGATCATGGAGGCGGCGCAGGCCGGGGTGAACGGCTACATCGTCAAGCCCTTCACCGCGGCGACGCTGCGCGAGAAGATCGACAAGATCTTCGAGCGGGTCCAGGCAGGCGGGGGATGAGCAGCATGCGCCGGGAGCAGGGCAGCAGCGGCGCCGACCTCGAGGCGTACCGCCGCGCCGCGCAGCAGTTACTGGAGCACGTCGACGCCGGGGACAGCGAGGGTGCCCAGACGGTCATCGACGACCTGACCCACCTGCGGGAGACCGAGCTCTTCCGCGAGCTGGGGACGCTGACCCGGGATCTGCACGAGGCGATCAAGGCGTTCAACTACGACGAGCGCCTGGCCGATATCACCTCCCAGGAGATCCCCGATGCCCGCGAGCGCCTGAACTACGTCATCACGATGACCGAGCAGGCCGCCCACCGCACCCTGACGGTGATCGAGGGCAGTGCGCCGCTGGCGCAGGAGCTGGCCGAGGAGGGGGCACGGCTGGCGGAGCGCTGGCAGGCCTTCCAGCGCCGCGAGCTCAATGTCGAGGACTTCCGCGAGCTCTCCCGCGAGCTGGATGGCTTCCTCAACCGGGTCCAGGCAGACAGCCGGCAGATCAGCGATCAGCTCAACGAGGCGTTGATGGCCCAGGACTACCAGGACCTGACCGGGCAGATCATCCGCAAGGTCATCGCCCTGGTCGAGGAGGTCGAGTCGAACCTGGTCCAGCTGGTGCGCATCTCCGGGCAGCGCTTCGAGGAGGAAGGCCAGCAGCCCTCCACCCGGCCGGCCGAGGACGCCGAGGTGGCCAGCGAGCGGATGCGCCGCGGCGAGGGGCCGACCATGCCCGGCAAGGGTGGCGACGACGTGGTCAGCGGGCAGGACGAAGTGGACGATCTTCTGTCGAGCCTGGGGTTTTAGCCCGGGCACCGAGAAGCCCAACAACAGCGGAGGCCGAGCATGGCCATCGACCTCGACGACGACATCGTGCAGGACTTCCTGGTCGAGTCTCGGGAGATCCTCGACCGGCTGGGCGAGCAGCTGGTGGATCTGGAGCAGCACGGCGAGGACCAGGATCTGCTCAATTCGGTCTTCCGCGGCTTCCACACCATCAAGGGGGGCGCCGGGTTCCTCGGGCTCGATCCGCTGGTTGAGGTCTGCCACCGCACCGAGGACGTCTTCAACCTGCTGCGCAATGGCGAGAAGCAGGTCTCGCCGGAGCTGATGGACACCGTCCTGCGCGCGCTCGATGTGGTGGTCGCGCAGTTCGGGCAGATCGAGAACGGCAGCGACCCGGAACCGGCCTCGGCGGAGCTGCTCCAGGAGCTCGACCGGCTCAAGCAGGCGGATGCCGGTGCGCCGCCGGCCGCCGCCGCAGGGGCAGCGCAGGAGCAGCAGCCGGCCTCCCAGCAAGAGCAGACCGGCGACGACAGCGACGCCGAGTTCGATGAGCTGCTCACCGCCCTGGACGACGGCGACGAGGCCGCCACCTCCGGAGGCGGCGACGAGATCACCGACGCTGAGTTCGAGCAGCTGCTCGACGAGCTCCACGGCAAAGGTCAGCACCAGGGCAAGCCGGTGGCCGAGGATCCGGCCGCGGAGGCCGCCGAACCGGCCTCGGGCGGCGGGGACGACGAGATCACCGAGGAGGAGTTCGAGCAGCTGCTCGACAGCCTCTACGGCCCCGGAGCAGCGCCCGGCAAGGACGCGTCGCCGCCGGCGGTCGAAGGCGCGGGCGACGATGCGCAAAGCGCTTCGGCGCCGCCCCCACCCGGCGCGGCCGCGGCTGGCGAGCCGCAGGCGGGCGAGCCGCAGGCGGCCGACGCGCCGGCGGCCCCCCGGGAGCCCGAGCCGGCCGCTGCGGCGGAGTCGACCCCGGCGGCGCCGCAGGCCGATGCCCCCGCCCGCAAGCCGGCCGCCGGCGGCGGCCAGGGTGGTGGGGGCGGTGGTGGTGCCGGTGCCGACAAGGGTGGCACGGGTGCCGATGCCGGGGGTGGCGGCAACAAGGTCGAGGCCTCGGTGCGGGTGGATACCGCCAAGCTCGACGAGATCATGAACCTCGTCGGCGAGCTGGTGCTGGTGCGCAACCGCCTCTCCAACCTGCGCAACGAGCTCGACGACGATCGCCTCGGCCAGGCGGTCAGCGATCTGGAGCTGGTCACCTCCGACCTGCAGTCTTCGGTGATGAAGACGCGCATGCAGCCGATCAAGAAGGTCTTCGGCCGTTTCCCCCGGGTGATCCGCGACCTGGCCCGGCAACTCGACAAGGAGGTCACGCTGGAGACCCGCGGCGAAGACACCGACCTGGACAAGAACATGGTCGAGGCCCTGGCCGACCCCATGGTCCACCTGGTGCGCAACGCCGTGGATCACGGCGTGGAGTACCCGGATGAGCGCGAGGCCGCCGGCAAGCCCCGCCAGGGCACGGTGACCCTGTCCGCCGAGCAGGAGGGGGATCACATCCTGCTGACCATCGCCGACGACGGGCGCGGGATGGACCCGGACAAGCTGCGCGGCCTGGCGGTGAAAAAGGGCATGATGGACGAGGAGTCGGCCTCGCGGCTCGATGACAAGGAGGCGTACAGCCTGATCTTCCACGCCGGGTTCTCGAGCAAGGAGGAGATCTCCGACGTCTCCGGCCGCGGCGTGGGCATGGACGTGGTCAAGAACAGTCTCTCGCGGCTCAACGGCACCGTGGACATCGACTCCGAGCTGGGCCGTGGCACGGTCATGCGCATCCAGCTGCCGCTCACCCTGGCCATCCTGCCGACGCTGATGGTCAAGGTCTCCGGGCGCAAGTTCGCCCTGCCCATGTCCGTGGTGCGCGAGATCTTCGAACTCCAGGACGTGCGCACCAACGTGGTCAACAACCGCCTGGTGGCCATCGTCCGCGACAAGGCCATGCCGCTGTTCTTCCTGGAGCGCTGGCTCAGCCAGGCCGGTGAGCCGGTGCTCACCACCAAGCGCGAGATGGCCAACGGCGAGGAGGCCGAGGACGAGCGGCAGGTCATCACGGTCATCGTCGGCAACCAGGCCGTCGGCTTTGTCGTCGACGAGGTCATCGGTCTCGAGGAGGTGGTCATCAAGCCCCTGGGCGCGCTGCTCCACGGCCTGCCGGGGCTGGCCGGCTCGACCATCACCGGCGACGGGCAGATCGCCCTGATCGTCGACATCCCGAGCCTGATCAAGGCCTACGGCAAGCGGCTGTAGGCCGCCCGGGCGCGGGGCGCGCGTCGCTCGTAGAGGAGGACTGGGTGAGCATTCGGGTTCTGGTGGTCGACGATTCCGGCTTCTTCCGCCGGCGCATCCGCGCCATGGTCGAGCAGGACCCGCGTCTCGAGGTCTGCGGCGAGGCTGGCGATGGACGCCAGGCCGTGTCCCTGGCCCAGCGCCTGTGCCCGGACGTCATCACCATGGACATCGAGATGCCCGAGCTCGACGGCATCTCGGCGGTCCGCGAGATCATGCAGCGCCGGCCCACCCCGGTCCTGATGTTCTCCTCGCTCACCCACGAGGGCGCACGGGCCACCATCGAGGCGCTGGAGGCCGGCGCCGCCGATTTCATCCCCAAGCGTTTCGCCGACCTCTCCGGGGATATGGAAGCGGTCCAGCGGCAGCTCTGCGAGCGGCTGGTGGAGCTTGGCGGCGGTCGTCGCGGCGGCGGTTCCCGGGGCGGGCAGGCGGCCGCCTCCCAGGCCCGCTCCCCCGCCCCGACACCCCCTCCGGCTGGCGGTGAGGCCGACCGACCCCGGCGCACCCCTGCCTCGACGGCGCCGTCGACCCGGCGGAGGACGGGCGGCGAGCTCGCGCCCGAGTCCCCGGCCGAGTCCCCGACCCCGGCAGCCGAGCCTGCCACTGCCCCCGCGGCAGGCCCCCGGCGGGGCGCGCGCGGCGCTCCGCGCCTGGCCGACCTGCAGGCGGTGGTCATCGGCTGCTCCACCGGCGGTCCGGTGGCCCTGCAGCGGGTGCTGACGCGGCTGCCAGCGAGCTTCCCGGTACCCGTGCTGGTGATCCAGCATATGCCGGCCTCCTTCACGCCGGCCTTCGCCGAGCGTCTCAACGAGCTCTGCCAGGTGCGCGTGCGTGAGGCGGCCGATGACGACATGCTGCGCCCGGGCGAGGTCCTGCTCGCTCCCGGAGGCCGGCATCTGGGGGTGCGCGGGCGTAGCGGCGCACTCAGCGTCTACACCTACGAGGGGCAGAGTGACCACCACTACAAGCCGAGCGTCGACATCGCCTTCAGCGAGCTGGCCCGGCTGGCCCCGGGCGGGGTGCTGGGCATCGTGCTCACCGGCATGGGCTCCGACGGGGCCAAAGGGGCCCGGCTGCTCAAGGATAACGGCTGCTGGGTGTGGAGCCAGGACGAGGCGAGCAGCGTCATCTACGGCATGCCTGCGGCGGTGACCCGGGCCGGGCTCACCGACCAGGTGCTGCCCCTGGACCGGATCGGAGACGAACTCGCCCGCCTCCGCTAGCGGGCAGGATCGCAGGCCTATGCGCATCTGGACCGTGGCCAATCAGAAGGGCGGCGTCGGCAAGACCACCGTCGTCACCAGCCTGGCCGGGCTGCTCGCCCAGCGCGGCAGCTCGGTGCTGGTGGTCGACCTCGATCCCCACGGCTCGCTGACCAGCTACTTCGGCTACGACCCGGAGGAGGTCGAGCCGAACCTCTACGAGCTCTTCCGCCACCAGGGGCGGGGTGTCGACCCCGAGGCGATGAGTGTGCCCACCGCGGTGCAGGGGCTGCACCTGCTGCCGGCGTCCACCTCTCTGGCGACCCTCGACCGGCAGCTGGGCAGCCGCAAGGGGATGGGGCTGGTCATCCGCCGCGGCCTGAGCACCATGGCCCACCGCTTCGACTACACCCTGCTCGATTGCCCGCCGATGCTCGGCGTGCTGATGGTCAACGCCCTGGCCGCCTGTGAGCGGCTGATCGTGCCGGTGCAGACTGAGTTCCTGGCTCTCAAGGGGCTGGAGCGGATGGTCCATACCCTGGAGATGATCGAGCGCTCGCGGCCCCGTGCCCTGCCGTACACCATCGTCCCGACGCTCTATGACCGGCGGACCCGGGCCGCGACTCGGGCCCTGGAGGAACTGCAGCAGCGCCACGGCGAGCGGGTCTGGCCCGGTGCCATCCCGGTGGATACCCAGTTCCGCGAGGCCAGCCGCGAAGGCCTGCCGCTGACCGTGATGCAGCCCTGGTGCCGCGGCAGCCTGGCCTTTCGTAAGCTGCTCGATCACTTGACCCGCGGCGAGCGCGAGCGTGACAACGAGGTGGCCGGCCATGTCTGAGGAGGATCCGGGCAAGGGGCTTCCCGATCACCAGCGCGCCCTGGGGGAGTACCTCCAGGCCCTGCTCGACGACGTCGAGGACTACACTCCGGAGGCGGAGGCGGAAGCACCGGCATCCGATGCCCCGCAGGCGGAGCCGGCACCGGCCCCGCGGGCGCCGGATGCGGAGCCTGCGTCGGGGTCGGCACCCACCGGGCCGCCGCCGGCTGCCGAGCGGCAACCGGCCCGTACCCGGGAGACGCCGCCGAGCCGGGTGGCCGAGCGCCCGCGGATGCCGCAGGCGCCGCCGCCGTCGGTGGCCCCGCCGGAGACGGCCCCCGGCGAGCCCGAAGCGCACCCGCCGTCCGCCGAGACCGCAGCGCCGCCCCGGCCACGGGCCGGGGCTACGGGAGGCGGCCAGGAGCCGCCGACCGACCCCACCCCGGCGTGGGCGCGTCCCTTCTTCCAGGCGCTGACCCTGCACGTGGGCGCGCTTCGCCTGGCGGTGCCCCTGGTCAAGCTCCACCGGGTGGTGCCGTGGGAGGATCCCGACGAGGTCGAGCCCACCGTGGGGCAGCCGGGGTGGATGCACGGGCTCCTCGACCACCGGGGGCGGTATGTTCAGGTCGTCGACACCGCCGAGCTGGTCCTGCCCGAAGACCGTCGTCCGCCGCTCGAGGAGCGCCGCGCCGGGAAGATCATCATCGTCGGCGACGGCAACTGGGGGCTGGCCTGCCGCGAGGTGGGCGCGGTGCTCAAGCTCACCCCGGATCAGGTGCAGTGGCGCTCGGCTCAGGGCCGGCGGCGCTGGCTGGCGGGTACGGTGCGCGAGCACCTCTGTGCGCTGGTGGATCCCGACGCCTTCGCCGACATGCTCGAGCAGGAGGGCGGCGTCGGGGGCACCCTGGCATCCCCCGCCGCCGGGGGGCAGAATGGCCCCGCCGGCTCCCGTTAAACCCGTAGCGAGGGGAATACATGGCTTACGAACAGGCACAGTACGATGAGGATGCCGAGCTCGCCGAGGGGCCGACCTCCCAGTGGGTGACCTTCAAGCTCGGCAATGAGCACTACGGCATCAACGTGATGCAGGTCCAGGAGGTCCTGCCGTTGTCCGAGATCGCGCCGGTCCCCGGCGCGCCGGAATTCGTGCTGGGCATCATCAACCTGCGCGGCAAGGTGGTGACAGTGATCGACACCCGGCTGCGCTTCGGGATGCAGTCGCGGGAACCCGACAAGCAGAGCCGGATCATCGTCATGGAGGTGGCGGAGAACGTCGCCGGGATCCTGGTGGATAGCGTCGATGAGGTGGCCAGCGTCCGCGAGGCGCAGATCGATACGGCGCCAAACGTGGGCAACGAGGAGTCGTCGCGCTACATCTACGGGGTGGTCAGCCGCGAGGATGGGCTGCTGATCCTGGTCGACGCCAACAAGCTCCTGACCGAGGACGAGTGGCAGGAAGTCGCCGCCCTCTGATCCGCGAGCAGTCCGCCGGGCCGCGGTCACCCCGCCCGCCGGCGGGTTTGGTGAGGTTGGAGACGGAAGCTGCCGCGGTGTGGGGCCTGCCGCCGCGCGGATGTGCGCGCCCCGCCTGCGGCGGGGTTCCCTGCGCTGCTCGCCCCGCCGGGGCCGCTCGCTCAACTCGCGGCGCTAACGCGCCGCTCGGACAAGACCTCGCTGATGAGCGCGAACCGGTAAAGGTTCGCGCTCACCCCCCGTCGGGGCTGCGCGGCTCGGCGCGCCCAAATGCGCGGCGGCAGGCCCCACAAAGCGGCAGCCCTGCACATCGCCCGAGGCCCGCCGGCGGGCGGGGTGGCCGCGGGCGCGCTACGACTCGCGCCGGACCGAGGGCGGGCGCTCCGGCTGGATCTCCGCCGTCTTCACCCGATTGCCCTGGGTCTGCACGATGGTCACCGGATAACCGTCGATCAGCAGGCTCGTGCCCGCCTCGGGGATGGTCTCCAGCCGCTCGAGGATCAACCCGTTCAGGGTCTTCGGCCCGCTGGTCGACAGCTCCCAGCCCAGTACCCGATTCAGCTCCCGGATCGTCGCGCTGCCCTCGACCAGATAGGTTCCATCCTCCTGCCGGGTGATCGAGCGGGTCAGCGTGCCCGGATCCGTCGTGAATTCGCCGACGATCTCCTCGAGGATATCGTCCAGGGCCGCCAGGCCCAGGATCTCGCCGTACTCGTCCACCACCAGCCCGACGCGCTCGCGCTGGCGCTGGAACTTCAACAGCTGGGTGTGCAGCCCGGTGCCCTCCGGGATGAAGAACGGCTCGTGCAGCCGGGCCTGGAGGTCCTCCGGCGTGAAGCTGCCGCGGACCAGGTCGCCGACGATCCGGCGCACATGCACGAACCCCAGGACGTGGTCCACCGTGCCGCGGTAGACGGGCATGCGGGTGTACTGGCTGTTGGTCAGCCGTTCCAGGGTCTCCGGCCACGGATCGTCGAGGTCGATGCCGACGATCTCCGTGCGCGGGATCATGATGTCCTCCACCGTCGCTTCCTCCAGGTCGAGGATGCTCACCAGCATGTGCCGGTGGCGGCGGGGGATCATGTTGCCGGCCTCGTTGACGACGGTGCGCAGCTCCTCCTGGCTGAGCTCGGCGGCGCTGACGTCCTCGACCCGCACCCGGACGATGCTCAGTAGGGCGTTCGCCGCCGCATTGACTAGCCAGACCAGGGGGTAGAGCAGGCGCAGGAGCAGCCACAGCACGTAGCTGGCCGGGAAGGCCACGCGCTCTGGATGGACGGCGGCGAGCGTCTTGGGTGCCACCTCGGCGAAGATCAGGATCACCAGCGTCAGCAGGCCGGCGGCCACGGCGATGGCGCTCTCGCCGTGCAGGCGCAGGGCGATCAGCGTCGCCAGGGAGGAGGCAGCGATGTTGACGAAGTTGTTGCCGAGCAGGATCACCCCGAGGACCCGGTCCGGTCGCTGCAGGAGCCGCTCGGCGATGCGTGCACCGCGATGGCCCTGCTTGGCCAGGTGACGCATGCGGTAGCGGTTGAGCGACATGAGCGCCGTCTCCGAGCCCGAAAAGCAGCCGGAGAGGACGATCAGGCCGCCGAGGGCGGCGAAGAGCAGGCTGACGGGAATCGCTTCCAACGGGGGTCCGGGGCCTCGGTGGCTTCAGGTGCGAATGCGTCGGGCGACCGCCGGTTCGGCGCAGAGTCCGGCCAGATCGTCGCCATCCGGGCGCTGCGGGCGGTCGCGGTCGCGGTCGACGATGCAGAGAAAGCCCAGCGGCTCGTCGCCGCCGGTGGCGTGGATCTGGTGCCAGGCCCGCGGGGCGATGTAGACGCAATCCAGCGGGGTGACGACCTCGACCCGGTTGTCGAGGACCACCTCGGCGCGGCCGCGCACCACGATGACCACATGGGTGTGCTCGTGGCGCTCGAGCGTCGTGTAGCCGCCGGGCTCCACCTCGAAGTAGCGGGTCTCGAAGGCCGGAGCCTCCTGCCCGGACGGACGGCCGACCAGGGTCTGGCGGCGGGCACCACTGAAGTGGGTGCCCTCCGCCTTGTAGGCCTCTTCCTCGATGCCCTCCCAGCGGTAGCCCTGCTCGCGCAGGACGCGGGAGGCGTCGTGCTCCTCGCCGGTCATGCCGCTAACGGCCCTCCACCACGTCCTGCAGCCGGCGCGCCGCGGCGACCCGGTCGCCCTGGGCGTAGAGGCTGCCGCCGATCAGCAGCACGACGTCCGGGCCGTAGCGCTCGGCCCAGTAAGGCGCCCGCTCGGCGTCGACCCCGCCGCCCGGGGTGGGCAGGGCGGGGCGGATGTCGCCCAGTGGCCGGCGCAGGCGGTCGTTGATGCGGTCACACAGGGCCTGATCGTAGGTCGGGAAGCGCCCTTCGGCGTTGGTGTAGACGACCATATCGGCGCCAAAGAGCCGGGTGATCTCGCCGAGCAGCAGGGCGGGGTCGATGCCGTGCTCGGCGCCGGCCACGGCCCCGGCGAAGGCCGGGTGGGCCATCAGCGCCATGTCGTAGCGCTCCCGGGCCCAGATCAGTGCGTCGAGGCCGGTCAGGAAGGGGCAGATGAGCACCGCCTTGCAGCCGGCCTCCTGGGCGGCGTCCAGGCGCTTGTCCAGCTCCCAGCGCGGCCCGGTGACGTTGGGCAGGTAGAGCGAGCGGCCGCCGGTCTCGGCGTTGACCTCATTGACGGCCTGCTGGCACGCCTGCACCCGGTCGACGAAGCGCGAGGTGTCCTGATCGCAAAGGCCGTGGTCGTCCTTGATCAGGTCGATGCCGCCGCGGGCGAAGTCGGCGCAGAAGCCGGCCAGCGTGGCGGTATCCAGCCCCAGGGGCTTGAGCGCCGTAGAGCTCATCGGCCGCTCGGCGATGCCGAGCATCTCGCGCACGCCGGTGGTGCCGTAGCGCGGGCCGCCCAGGGCCTGCAGCAGGTTGGGCGTCCACTCGACGTCGGCCAGGCGGATTCCGCTCTTGAGCGAGATGTTGCCGAACAGGTTGTTGATCAGCTGCGTCGGCTCGAGACCGGTGATCGCCTCCGGGAAGTCCAGGACCAGGCGGTGGCGACCGTCGTCGAGGGCCGTCAGCTCCTGGATCGTTGGCACCACGTCGTCGTAGACGTGCGCCGGGATGCAGCGCGAGGGCAGCTCGGCGCTCTGCTCCAGGGCGATGCCCTTGGCCTTGTCGTGGGGGTCTTCGCCGGGGCGGCAGGTCAGGTGGTAGGTGACGCGCAGGGTTTCGGCAGACAAGGTGGTTCCTCTCCGGTTCGGTCAGTTCTGGTTGGCGTTCGGGGGCGCGATGAGTTCGGCCACGCGGAGCAGGTCGCCGCCCTCGTCGAGGGCGCAGGTGACCGCGCTCTCGGCCGCCTCGAGCAGCAGATCGCGGTTGCTGCCGTGGTCCGGGTAGGCGGCGACTCCGGCGGAGACAGTCACCGGGCCGAGGGGGCGACCGCGCTGGTGGATGCGCAGCTCGGCCAGCTCCTCCCGGACCGCCTCGGCGCGCATGGCGCCGTTGTCCAGGCTGGCGTCGGGCAGCAGGATCCCGAAGCCGTTGTCACCAGCCCGGCAGCAGACGTCCGAGCCGCGGAAGGCGTGGTGTACGGCATCGGCCATCACCTGCAGCAGCCGGTCGGCGGTCTCGCTGCCGTGCTCGGCGGCGAAGGCCTCGAGGGTGTCCACCTCCAGGCGGATCAGCACCAGCCCGGCGTTCACGCGGCGGGCGCGGTGGAGCTCACGCTCCAGGGTGTCCTCCAGGTAGCGCCGGTTGAACAGCCCGGTGAGTGGGTCGCGGACGTTGCGGTGGCGCACCCGGCGCTTGAGGACGTGCCCGGAGAGGCTGATCGCTGCGGCGGTGGCCAGGCTCCGCAGCAGCTCCTGCTCGGCCTCGGATTCGATCTCCGGGCACGGGATGCGCAGCTCGGCGACGGTCAGGCCGTGGGCCTGCAGGGGCAGGCGCAGCTCATCGGTGGGGCCGCGCGGCAGCGTCGTGCGCAGGGAGCGCTCCTGGGGCGGAAGCACGACGCCGGCCTGCCAGCCGCCGCTGTGGTACCAGCCCTCGCGGTCGAGGGCGAGCTGCCAGAGCTCGCCGGAACTGCGCGGCAGCAGCCGGGCCGCGGTCTCGCAGAGGGTCTGCACGACCTCCTCCTGCCCGTGGCTCTCGGCCAGGGCGGTGAGATACCCTCCCAGGGCGGCGACGGTGTCGGCTTGCGCGTGTGCTGCGTGCTGTGCGCTCATGGCCCTCGGTACCCAGTCGGCGTTCAGACGGTTACCTTAAACCAACACCCCGCATACCAGCCAGTTGGAGTCACGACAGGAGGCGCCATGGCGCTGCTGACCACCGATCTCTGTGATGCCCACGCCGATGACCCGGGCGTGCAGCTGCGCGTGATGAACCCGATGCTCATCGGCTACGGCGGGCGCACCCGCTTCGGCGGCCGGGTGACCACGCTCAAGCTCTTCGAGGACAACGTCCGCGTCCGTGAGCTGCTCAGCGAGCCCGGCGACGGCGGCGTGCTGGTGGTCGACGGCGGCGGCTCCATGCGGTGCGCCCTGCTTGGCGACCGGCTGGCGGCGCTGGGGCGGGATAACGGCTGGTCCGGGGCGGTCATCTACGGCTGTGTGCGCGACAGCGCCGAGCTGGCGCAGATCGACTTCGGCGTCCAGGCGCTCAATACCCACCCGCTCAAGAGCCAGAAGAAGGGCCTGGGCGAGCGGGATGTCTCGGTGACCTTCGCCGGGGCCACGATCCAGTCGGGCGACTGGCTCTACGCCGACGAGGACGGGGTCATCGTGGCGACGCGCGAGTTGACCCTGTAGGGGCCCGGTAGCCGGGCAGCGAGTGATTCGGCAAGGGGGCAGCGGGCATGAGTGATCGTTCGGCATCGGTGCGTCTCGATCGCTGGCTGTGGGCGGCGCGCTTCTTCAAGACCCGCCGGCTGGCCGTCGAGGCGGTGCAGGGGGGCAAGGTCGATGTGGACGGCGCCCGGGCCAAGCCGAGCCGGGCGGTGCGCCCCGGGGACCGGCTGACCATCACGAAGGCGCAGCAGCGTTTCGAGGTGGTCGTCCGCGATGTGGCCGAGGAACGCGGGCCGGCCCGGGTGGCGGAGACCCTCTACGAGGAGACCGAGGCCAGCCGCGAGCGGCGTCAGCGGCAGGCTGAGCAACGCCGCGCGACTGCGGCGTCCATGCCACGGCCGAGCCACCGCCCTGACCGGCGCGAGCGCCGGCGCCTGTCGGCATTCAAGAAGGGGAGCTAGCTGAAGTCCCGCGAACGGACGTCCAGCTCGCCGATCAGGGCCGAGAGATCCTCCAGGCGGCCGGCGATCAGGTGGCCGACGCCGTGCCGGTACTGCCACGTACCGGCCACCCCCAGCAGCCGGGCCTCGAGCAGGGGGCGGTGCTGCGCCTCGGCGGTGGCGCGGCGCACCACCAGGTTGATCCGGCCGGTCTCGTCCTCCAGCGTGACGAAGGTGATCCCTCCGGCCGATCCGGGGCGCTGGCGGTTGATGACCAGACCCGCGGCCCGCACCGGGCGGCCGTCCTTCGCATCGGCCAACTCGGCGGCGCTGCGGTAGCGCCGATCGCGCAGCTGTCGGCGGAGGAAGGCGACCGGGTGGCGGCGCAGGCTGAAGCCGGTGCTGGCGTAGTCGGCGAGGACCGCCTGGGACTCCCGGGCCGGTGCGAGGCTTGGCCGGTCGGTCTCGGCCGGCGGGGAGGGCAGCAAGGCGGTGCCCGCGTCAGCGCCCAGGGCCGCCCAGCTGGCCGCCCGGCGGTGCCCGGCGATGCCGCGCAGGGCATCGGCGCGGGCCAGGGCGCGGATATCGGCCCGCGACAGGCGGGCGCGGCGCTTGAGGTCGTTGACCCCGGTGAAGGGCGCCTGGCGGCGCGCGGCGGCCAGCCGCTCGGCGCCGGCGGTGGACAGTCCGCGGACCTGGTTCAGCCCGAGTCGCAGCGCCGGCTGCGTATCGCCGGTTGACCGGGTGGGCTCGAGGGTACAGGTCGGCTCGCTGAAGCGTACGTCCACCGGGTGGATCGTCACGTCGTGCTCCCGGGCATCGCGGATGATCTGCGCCGGGGCGTAGAAACCCATGGGCTGGCTGTTGAGCAGGGCGGCGGCAAAGGCCGCTGGCTCATGGCACTTGAGCCACGCCGAGGCGTAGACCAGCAGCGCGAAGCTCGCGGCGTGGGACTCCGGGAAGCCGTACTCGCCGAAACCCTCGATCTGCTGATAGAGCCGCTCGGCGTAAGCGTCGGCGTAGCCGCGCTCGCGCATCCCCTCGATGAGCCGCTCGCGCAGCGGTGCCAGCCCGCCCTTCTTGCGCCAGGCGGCCATGGAGCGACGCAGCCGGTCGGCCTCGTCCGGGGTGAATCCCGCGGCCACCACCGCCAGCTCCATGGCCTGCTCCTGGAAGATCGGCACCCCGAGGGTGCGTTCCAGGACCCCGCGCACCTCCTCCGAGGGGTAGTCCACCGGCTCGCTGCCCTCGCGCCGGCGCAGGTAGGGGTGGACCATGTCGCCCTGGATGGGGCCGGGGCGGACGATGGAGATCTCGATGACCAGGTCGTAGAAGCAGCGCGGGCGCATCCGCGGCAGCATCGCCATCTGCGCCCGCGACTCGATCTGGAACACCCCCAGGGTGTCGGCGCGGCGGATCATGGCGTAGGTGGCCGGGTCCGCCGGGGGCAGGGTGGCCAGGGTCCAGGCGTGGCCGCGCCAATGGCGGATGAGTTCGAAGGCGCGGCGGATCACGCTGAGCATCCCCAGAGCGAGGACGTCCACCTTGAGCAGGCCGAGCGCCTCCAGGTCGTCCTTGTCCCACTGGATCACCGTGCGCCCGTCCATGGCGGCCGGCTCGATCGGCACCAGCTCGGTGACCGGGCCGCGGGCGATCACGAAGCCGCCGACGTGCTGCGACAGGTGCCGCGGAAAGCCGAGGAGTTCGCTGGCGAGCACATGCAGTCGGTGCGCGGTGGGCCCCTCCGGGTCTAGACCGGCACGGCGCAGCTGCTCGTCGCCGGCCGCCGAGCGGTCCCACGGCTGCAGCCCCTTGGCCAGGCGTTCGACGGTCTCCCGCGCCAGCCCCAGGGCCTTGGCCACGTCGCGCACCGCTGAGCGGGGCCGGTAGGCGATCACCGTGGCCGCCAGGGCGGCGCGGTGCCGGCCGTAGCGCTGGTAGATGTACTGGATGACCTCTTCGCGCCGGTGGTGCTCGAAGTCCACGTCGATATCCGGTGGTTCGCCGCGTTCGCGTGAGACGAAGCGCTCGAAGAGCACCGACTGGTGGGCCGGGTCCACCTCGGTGATGCCGAGGCAGAAGCAGACGACGGAGTTGGCCGCCGAGCCGCGGCCCTGGCAGAGGATGCCGCGCCCGCGGGCGAAGGCGACGAGATCGTGGACGGTCAGGAAGTAGTGCTCGTAGCCGAGTTCGGCGATGATTGCCAGCTCGCGCTCGTAGCTGGCCCGTACCCGCGGCGGCACCCCGTCGGGGTAGCGCCGGTGGGCCCCGGCCTCGACCAGGTGGTGCAGATGCGCTGCCGGGCTCGTGCCTTCGGGGACGACCTCCTCGGGGTACTCGTAGCGCAGCTCGTCCAGCGAGAAGGAGCAGCGCGCTGCCACCGCCGTGCTTTGTGCCAGCAGGTGGTGCGGGTAGCGCCGGGCCAGGGCGGCGCGCGGGCGCAGGTGGTGCTCGCCGTTGCTGGCCAGATGGGGGGTGACCTCGGCCACCGGGCGGCCGTGGCGGATGGCGGTCAGGGTGTCGTGCAGGGCGCGACGGCCCCGGGTGTGCATCTCGGCACCGGTGGCGGCCACCGCCGGCAGGCCGACGGCGGCGGCGCGGGCCTCCAGCTGCCGGCAGCGGGCGTCGTCGTCGGGGCCGCCGAGCAGCTCCACCGCCAGGTAGCCGCGCCCGGCAAAGCGTCGTGCGAACCAGTGCGCCTGGGCCTCGGCGTCGGCGGTCTCCTGCAGGGGCGGATCCGGCACGAGCAACCCGATGCACTCCGGTGCGGCGGTATCCAGATCCTCACGCGTGGCGTGGTAACGCCCTTTGGCGGCGCGGCTGCGGGCCAGGCTGATCAGGGCGCAGAGCTGTCCGTACGCCCGGCGGGTGGGGGCGAGAAGGACGACGCGCGGCCCGTCGGCCAGGTGCAGCTCGGTTCCGACGATCAGGTGCAGGCCGCGTTGCCGGGCGGCCTGCCAAGCGCGTACCGCCCCGGCCACCGAGCATTCGTCGGTGAGGGCCAGGGCGCGGTATCCCAGCTGCGCGGCCCGGGTGATGAGTTCCTCGGGTTGCGAGGCGCCGCGCCGGAAGGTGAAGGCGCTCAGGCAGTGGAGTTCCGCATACGCTGGGCTGGTGTCGTTGTATACACTGTTCATGGCAACAGTAGGCTGCCTCCTTGCCCGCCGAAAGGCAAGGGGGGTCAGCTCAGCGCCAGACGATGGGGAAGCGGCCGCTGGTGGCGTGGCGGAAGGCGTCGCTGCTGCGCTGGATGGCCACAACGGTGACCGCCGGGCAGAGGACGATCAGCATCAGGCCGAGCAGTCCCGCCGGCGGGTAGAGCAGGGAGATCGCCAGTACCGGGATCAGCATGATCACCAGGAACCACTCCAGGCTGGCGATGCGCTGGAGCATCCGCCGGGCGATGGGGCGGCCCTCGCGGATCCGTCCGTCGCTGCGCAGCAGGACCACCGGCGGCCACAGCCAGGTGGCCGAGATGGTGAGCATGGCCGTGTGCAGCACCAGCCCCGAGGCGATCTCCAGCGCCGGCGCCGTGGTCCACGGGGCGGCGGCACGCAGGCCGGCGTACTCGGCCACCGGGTCGCGCACGGCGTCACCGAGCAGGGCGACGACGGCGGCGACGAGCAGCGCCCCGGGGATCAGCCACAGCGCCTGCACCGCCCACAGCCGCATCAGGCGCCACAACCCGGACAGGTAGTGGGTCCTGGGCAGACCGTTTTGGGCCGCGGCAAGCAGCGTGCCCAGGGCAATGACCCCGGCGACGGCGACCCCGGTCAGCCAGGCGGTCAGCGCCAGGCGCAGCGGGAAGTCGAGCTCGCGGAGCTCGGCGTAGGCGTAGCCCGCTCCCTGGAGGGCAAGCAGGGTCGCGGCGATCAGGGGCAGGGTGACGACGAGCAGGCCGCGCAGCAGCAGGAGGGTGGCGTCGCGCAGCGTGGCGAGGATCAGATTGATCATCGGGGTACCGACTTCCGTGGACGCTTTAGTCTAACATCCCGCTGCGGCGCCACAGTTTCGGCGACAGGAGTGCTGAATGCAGGGCATGCAGGTCTTCACGTTCCTGGGCGGCATCGGCCTGTTCCTGCTGGGCATGCGGCTGATGAGCGACGGCCTGCGCGCGGCGGCCGGCGGTGCGCTGCGCGATATCCTGGCCGCCTCCACGCGGTCGCGGCTGCGCGGGCTGCTCTCGGGGGTACTGATCACCGCCGCGGTACAGTCCTCGAGCGCAGTGATCTTCGCCACGGTGGGCTTCGTGAACGCCGGGCTGCTGACCCTGACGCAGGCCATCGGGGTGATCTATGGCGCCAGCCTTGGGACCACGCTGACCAGTTGGATCGTCGCGGTGGTCGGCTTCAACGTCGACCTCCAGGCGCTGGCGCTGCCGGCCATCGGTCTCGGCGTGGGATTGCGGGTGGTCGCCGGCTCCGGGCGCCGTCAGGCGCTCGGCGATGCCATCGCCGGGTTCGGATTGTTCTTCCTGGGGCTGGATATCCTGCGCGGGACCTTCGCGGATGTGGGCGATCCGGGCATGCTCGCCGCCCTGGCCGGCCACGGGGTGTTGAGCCTGGTGCTGTTCGTCGGGATCGGCATGGTGCTGACCACGCTCACGCAGTCGTCCTCGGCGGCGCTGGCCATCACCCTGACCGCCGCTGCCGGCGGGCTGGTGCCCGAGCAGGCTGCGGCCGCCACGGTGATCGGCGCGGCGGTGGGGACCACCTCCACGGCGGTGTTCGCCACGCTGGGCGCCACCGCCAACGCCCAGCGCACTGCCTCGGCTCAGGTGATCTTCAACGCGGTGGCCGGTCTTGCGGCGCTGGTTGCCCTGGTGCCGCTGCTTGAGCTGGCCCACCACATCGTCGCCTGGCTGGGCCTGGAAGCGCACAAGGCGGTGGTGCTGGCCGTCTTCCATACCCTGATGATGCTCCTCGGGCTGGCCCTGATGTGGCCGGCCACGCCTCGCCTGGTGGCTTGGCTGGGGCGGCGCTTCCGCCGGGACGACCACACCCGGCCGCGCTATCTGGACGACAACGTGCTGACCACCCCCGCGCTGGCCCTCGACGCCGCCCGCCTGGAGGCCGAGCGCACCGGCGCCATGGCCCGCGCCATGGTCACGGCGGCGATCAGTGGTGGCGGGGCGGGGCAGCGCAGATGGCTCGAGGCCGAGCACCAGAAGCTGCAGCAGCTGGCGCTGACCATCAACGAGTTCGCCAACCGGATCGAGCGCAGCCACGGCGATCCGGCCATCGGCTCCAGCCTGGCCCACCTGCTGCGGGTGACGCAGTACCAGCAGAACATGGCCGAGCGCGCCGTGGCCTTGGCCCGGCTCGATGCCGACGGCGAGACCCGTATCGATGACCCGGAACTGGCCACTGCGGTGGACCGGCTGCTGGCCGAAGCGGTCCGCGGCATCGAGGCCACCGGCGCGGAGATCGATGCCTGGGACCGGCAGGCGGTGAAGACGACCCTGAAGGGCTTCGATCGCGAATACCAGCCGGTCAAGGAGCGGTTGCTGCGCGCCGGCGCCGCCGGGCAGCTACCGGTGCGGCGCATGGTGGCGGTGCTCGACCGCCTCTCGGCGGTCCGCCGGGCGCTGGATCAGGCCGCCAAGTCGGCCCGCTACCTGCGCAAGTTCCAGCACGCCGAGCGGGAGCTGGCGGACCCCGGGGAGCCCGGCGAGGGGTGAATGCTACACTGCAGCATCGGCGGGTAACCGCAAGGCGGGAGGTGGTATGCGCGAGGAAGCAGAGGGCTCCGGCCAGGAGCGGGCGGACTGGCACGCACGCGAGAGCGCCGAGGTGGTCCGCCGGCTCGGGGCGCAACCGGGCAACGGACTGACCGGCGAGGAGGCCGGGCAGCGACTTGAGCAGTACGGCCCCAACCGCCTGCGCCCGCCCGAGCGCGAGGGCCCGATCAGGCGCTTTCTCAAGCAGTTCCACAATGTCCTGATCTACATCCTGATCGTTGCCGGCGTGGTCACCGCACTGCTCGGCCATTACCTGGACAGTGCGGTGATCTTCGGCGTGGTGGTGATCAACGCCGTCATCGGCCACGTGCAGGAGGGCAAGGCCGAAAAGGCCCTGGACGCCATCCGCGGCATGCTCTCGCCCCGGGCCGTGGTGCTGCGCGACGGCGAGCGCATGACCGTCGACGCCGAGGACCTGGTCCCCGGCGACATCGTCCTGCTCGAGGCCGGCGACCGCGTGCCTGCCGACGTGCGCATCCTCGAGGCACGCAACCTGCGCCTGGACGAGGCGGTGCTCACCGGCGAGTCGGTGCCGGTGGAGAAAGCGGACGAGCCGGTGGCTGCCGACGCCGAACTCGGTGATCGCAAATCGTTGGCCTTCTCCGGCACCCTGGTCGCCTACGGTCGCGGCCAGGGCGTGGTCGTGGCCACCGGCGAAGCCACCGAGATCGGCAAGGTCAGCAGCCTGATCGCCGGGGTGGAGTCGATCACCACGCCGTTGCTGCGCCAGGTTGCCGAGTTCGGACGCTGGCTGTCGGTGGCGATCGTCCTGCTCGCCGGGGCGACCTTCCTCATCGGCTACTACCTGCAGGCCTACACCGCCATCGAGACGTTCCTCGCCGCGGTGGCCCTGGCCGTCGCCGCCATCCCCGAGGGGCTGCCGGCGATCATGACCATTACGCTGGCCATCGGCGTGCAGCGCATGGCCGGGCGCAACGCCATCATTCGGCGTCTGCCGGCGGTGGAGACCCTGGGGTCGGTCACCACCATCTGCTCGGACAAGACCGGCACGCTGACCCGCAACGAGATGACCGTGCGTAGCGTGGTCACCGCCGGGCAGGCGTACGAAGTCAGTGGCGTGGGCTACGTCCCCGACGGGGCCTTCCACCGCGACGGCGACGAGGCGGTGAGCGCTGCTGACGAGCCGGTCCTGGCACAGATGCTGCGCGGCGTGGCCCTGTGCAACGAGTCGGCCCTCTACCACCGGGACGGCGACTGGCGCCTGGAGGGCGATCCCACCGAGGGGGCGCTGATGGTGGCGGCGGTCAAGGGCGGCTTCGAACGCCGCGAGCTCGATCGCGCCTTCCCGCGGGTGGACGTGATCCCCTTCGAGTCGTCCTACAAGTTCATGGTGACCCTCCACCGCGAGCGCGAGGACGGCGGGCTGCTGATCATGAAGGGCGCCCCGGAGCGTGTGCTGGCCGCCTGCACCCAGGAGCGGACCGCCGACGGCGATCGCCCGCTGGACCGGGACGGCTGGCAGGAGGTGCTCGATGGCATCGCCTCGCGGGGTCAGCGGCTGCTGGCGGTGGCGGTCAAGGAGACCGACCCCGACCACCGCGAGCTGCTCTTCTCCGACGTCGAAGAGGGCATGGTGCTGCTCGGGGTCATGGGCATCATCGACCCGCCCCGCGAGGAGGCCATCGAGGCGGTGACCGAGTGCCACCGGGCCGGGATCGGGGTGAAGATGATCACCGGCGATCACGCCCTGACCGCCGGAGCCATCGGCGAGCAGTTGGGTATCCGCGGCCGGCCGCTGGTCGGCCACGAGATCGAGGCCATGGACGACGACGAGCTGGGTCGTCGTTGCCTGGAGACCGATGTCTTCGCCCGCACCACGCCCATCCACAAGCTGCGCCTGGTCCAGGCCCTGCAAGGGCACGGCCAGATCGTGGCGATGACCGGGGATGGGGTCAACGATGCCCCCGCGCTCAAGCGCGCCGACGTCGGCATCTCCATGGGCAACAAGGGCACCGAGGCGGCCAAGGAGGCCTCGGAGATGGTGCTCGCCGACGACAACTTCGCCTCCATCGCCCACGCGGTGGAGGAAGGGCGCACCGTCTACGACAACCTCAAGAAGGCGATCCTTTACCTGCTGCCCACCAACGGCGGTCAGGCGTTCACCATCGTCATCGCCATCATGTTCGGGCTGACCCTGCCGGTCACCCCGGTGCAGGCGCTGTGGATCAACATGGTCACCGCCGTCACCCTGGCCCTGGCGCTGGCCTTCGAGCCCCCGGAGCCGGGGTTGATGGAACGCCGACCGCGGGATCCGGCCAAGCCGATCCTCTCGGGCTTTCTCATTTGGCGGGTCCTGTTCGTGTCGGTGTTGCTGGTGATCGGCACCTTCGGTCACTACGTCTACATGGAGGCGCAGGGGGTCAGCGATGAGCTGGCTCGCTCGGTGGCTATCAACACCCTGGTCATGGGGCAGGTCTTCTACCTGTTCAACGCCCGCTACATCCTCGAGCCGGTGACCAGCGTCGCCGGCCTGTTCGGCAGCCGGGCGGTGCTGATCGCCATCGGCGTGCTCATCGTCCTGCAGGGGCTGTTCACCTACGCCCCGCCGGTGCAGGCACTGTTTGGCACCGCCGGGCTGGGCCCGGAGGAGTGGCTGCGGGTGCTGATCTTCGGGATCCTGCTCTTTGGTGTCGTGGAGCTGGAGAAGGCTGTGCTGCGGCGGCGGATCTCGCCGGAGGACTGACCCCGTCGGTCGTGGGTCCGCTGCGGCGCCGCGGCCCGGCCGGGCGGCTCCTCCCGGGGCGGCGCCCGCGGTTCCGCTAGCGATCCTCGTCTCGCCTGTCAAGACTTGAAATCACTACTGGTTGGGGTAACCTCTCCCGGTAACTACTACATATGGTGTTTCCCGCGAGCGTCGCCAGATCGGGGCCAGCGCCCGTCGCGCCGGCCCACAGGGGTTTTTTTGCTCGCGGTTCAGATAGAGCGGTTCAGGCAAGGGGGACGATCCATGACCAAGCGCGCCGAGAGCAAGGTCCAGGCGATGCGCCAGTCGGCCGGCGATGTGCCGATCCAGAGCGCCTCCCTCGACATTTGGGATAAGAAGTACCGGCTCAAGACCAAGGCCGAGGAGCCGGTCGACGGCAGCATCGACGAGACCTATCAGCGCGTCGCCCGGGCGCTGGCCGAGGTGGAGGAGACCGAGGCCAAGCAGGAGCATTGGTATGAGCGCTTTCTCTGGGCGCTGCGCCACGGCGCGGTACCGGCGGGCCGGATCATCTCCAACGCCGGGGCTTGGGACCACAAGCCGGCCACGTCCACGATCAACTGCACCGTCTCAGGCACCATCCACGACTCCATGGACGGCATTCTCAAGCGGGTCCACGAGGCGGGGCTGACCCTCAAAAGCGGTGCCGGCATCGGCTACGAGTTCAGCACCCTGCGCCCGCGCGGCGCCTACGTCTCCGGCGCCGGCGCCTACACCTCCGGGCCCCTGTCGTTCATGGACATCTACGACAAGATGTGCTTCACCGTCTCCTCCGCTGGCGGGCGGCGGGGTGCGCAGATGGCCACCTTCGACGTGGGCCATCCGGACGTGACCGACTTCATCCGCGCCAAGCGCGAGGACGGTCGCCTGCGCCAGTTCAATCTGTCGCTGCTGATCACCGACGCCTTCATGCAGGCCATGGAGGCCGATGCGGAGTGGCCGCTGGCCTTCCCGCTGACCGAGGACGAGGTCGCTGCCGAGGCGATCGATCTTCAGGATCCGGAGCAGGTCCTCTGGCGCGAGTGGCCCACCCGTGCGGGGTACGTCACCGATGGGGAGGGCCGCGTGGCCTGCCGCATCTACCGGCGAGTCAAGGCGCGCCATTTGTGGAACCTGATCATGACCTCCACGTACGACTACGCGGAGCCCGGGTTTATCCTCATCGATCAGTACAACGAGTTGAACAACAACTGGTTCTGCGAGGAGATCCGGGCCACGAACCCGTGCGTTACGGCCGAGACCTGGGTCCAGACGGACCAGGGGCCGCGCCAGGTGGCGGATCTGATCGGGACACCGTTCCGGGCCCGTGTTCACGGCGAGGATCACGATACCGGTGCCGACGGCTTCTTCCACACCGGCCGCAAGCCGGTGGTTCGCCTGCGCACCCGGGATGGCATGAGCCTGCGCCTGACCGCTGATCACCAGGTTCGCCGGGTCACCCGGCTCACGCGCTGGCAGCGAGAGGAGGCGTGGTGCCCGGCCGGCGAGTTGGCAGCAGGGGACCAGGTCGTGCTCCACGACCATCGTGCCGGCACCGAATGGGCGGGCCCCTATAGCGAGGATGACGGCTATCTGATGGGACTGCTCGTCGGCGACGGGACGGTCGAGCGCGACGGTCAGGCCATCCTGTCGGCGTGGCGGCCTGCAGCGGTCGCCAACGCGCCGCAGGCCAGCGGCGTGGACGGCGTCATGGCCGCTGCAGAAGCGGCGGTGCGTGCGCACCAGCACCGCGCGGATTTCAACGGCTGGCGAGAGGTGGCGGGACGCAACGAGTTCCGCCTGTCGACGGCGGCGATCAGTGCGCTGGCCGCCGAGCTGGGGCTCTCTGCCGAGGACAAGCGCCCCACCGAGGCCATCGAGCGCACCTCCAGCGCATTCCATCGCGGTTTCCTGCGCGGCCTGTTCGATGCCGACGGATCCGTGCAGGGTGGGCAGCACAAGGGCGTCTCCATTCGTCTCGCGCAGTCCGACCAGTCGAGCCTGGAGGCGGTGCAGCGGATGCTGCTGCGCCTGGGTGTCGTCGGGCGCATCTACGCCAACCGGAGGGCCGCCGGTGAATCGGAATTGCCTGACGGCCAGGGCGGTCGCCGGGCGTATCCGATCCGGGCCCAGCACGAGCTGATCATCACCGGCGAGAATCTGCGTACCTTCCGCGACGAGGTGGGCTTCGCGGATACCGACAAACGCCGCCGGCTGGATGCGGCCCTCGGCGGCTATCAGCGCCGGCTCAACCGCGAGCGTTTCGTCGCCGAGGTCGCCTCGGTGGAAGCCGATGGTGAGGCGGACGTCTACGATGTGCAGGTGCCCGGCGTGAACGCCTTCGACGCCCAGGGCGTGATGGTCCATAACTGCGGTGAGCAGGGGCTGCCGCCCTACGGCGCCTGCCTGCTCGGCTCGATCAACCTGACCATGTTCGTGCGTGACCCCTTCACGCCGCAGGCCCGCTTCGACTGGGACGAGTTCCGTGAGGCGGTGGCGGTGTTCACGCGGATGCTCGATAACACGGTCGAGATCAACGGCCTGCCGCTGGAGCAGCAGCGTGCCGAGATCGAGCGCAAGCGCCGCCACGGCATGGGCTTTTTGGGGCTCGGGTCGACGGTGACGATGCTGCGCATGAAATACGGCGACGCCGATTCGGTGGCGTTCACCGAGGAAGTGGCCAAGCAGATGGCGCTGACGGGCTGGCGCACCGGTCTCGAACTGGCGCAGGAGAAGGGGCCGGCGCCGATCATGGAGGAGCTCTTCGAGCTGACCCCGGAGCTGATGCGCAAGCGCCCCGAACTGCGCGAGGACGGCTACGAAGTCGGGGAGCAGGTCCCGGGCCGTGTCCTGTGGGGCCGCTACTCGCGCTACATGCAGCGGATCGCCGCGGAAGATCCGCAACTGGTCGATGAGCTCGCCCAAGTGGGGGC
Source organism: Halorhodospira sp. 9621 (assembly GCF_022228055.1). Taxonomy (NCBI): domain Bacteria; kingdom Pseudomonadati; phylum Pseudomonadota; class Gammaproteobacteria; order Chromatiales; family Ectothiorhodospiraceae; genus Halorhodospira; species Halorhodospira sp. 9621. The sequence goes on along the minus strand of NZ_JAJNRD010000020.1, from coordinate 5,525 downwards.
GCGCTTCACCCACCACAGCTCCATCGCGCCCACGGGCACCATCTCCCTGTCGTTGGCCAACAACGCCAGCAACGGCATCGAGCCGTCCTTCGCCCACCACTACGTGCGCAACGTCATCCGCGAGGGGCGCAAGACCAAGGAGCCGGTAGACGTCTTCTCCTTTGAACTGCTTGCCTACCGCCACTTCGTCGACGGCGACGCGCTACCCGAGGGCGGTGAAGAGGGAGCGGGCAAGCTGCCGGATTACTTCATCAGCGCCGACCAGGTGACGCCGAAGCAGCACGTGGACATCCAGGCGGCCGCGCAGCGCTGGGTGGATTCGTCCATCTCCAAGACGGCCAACGTGCCCACGGACTACCCCTACGAGGATTTCAAGGACATCTACCGCTACGCCTACCAGCAGGGACTGAAGGGGTGCACGACCTTCCGCTTCAACCCGGAAGTCTTTCAGGGCGTGCTGGTCAAGGAGAAGGACCTCTCCGAGACCACCTATCGCTTCCATCTGGAGGACGGCACCGTGATCGAGGCGCAGGGTGACGAGGAGATCGAGTACGACGGCGAAACCCACAGTGCCGCCAACCTCTACGAGGCGCTGAAGGAGGGGTACTACGGCAAGTTCTGAGTCGCCGTACCCTGGCGCGCTACGCCCGGACGGGGTTGTCTCCGTCCGGTGCGCAACGCCGGGTACCCGCAGACTGCCTAAGCCCGGAAACCGAACCGCAGCCCCGAAGCGGGGGGAGCAACGCAATGGCCAAGAAAATCGAGACGAGCATCGTCGACTACGAGGTGGTCCGCAACGAGCCGGATGCGCCGGAGCAGGGTCAGGAGGCCGCCGGTGGGCAGCCGGAGGCCGATATCCAGCACATGCACGAGCACATCGAGCGCCCTGAAGCGCTCCACGGCTCGACCTACAAGATCAAGACGCCGCTCTCGGAGCACGCCCTGTACGTCACCATCAACGACGTCATCCTTAATCCGGGGACCGAGCACGAGATCCGCCGCCCCTTCGAGATCTTCATCAACTCGAAGAACATGGACCACTTCCAGTGGATCGTAGCCCTGACGCGGATCATCTCGGCGGTCTTCCGCAAGGGCGGCGATTGCACCTTCCTCGCCGAAGAGCTGCGCTCGGTCTTCGACCCGCGGGGCGGATACTTCAAGCGTGGCGGGCGGTTCATGCCCTCGCTGGTGGCCGAGATCGGCGACGTCATCGAGACCCACCTGCGTGAGATCGGCATGATGGAGCCGGAGGGTCTCGACGAGCACCAGCGGCGCTTCATCGAGCAGAAACGGGCTGAGGTTGAGGGCGGCGGTCCGGCCGCGAACAACGGTGATGGCGAGTCCGGTGCCTTCCCGGAGGGGGCGCAGCTGTGCGAAAAGTGTCATACCAAGGCGATGGTGCAGATGGAAGGGTGTCTGACCTGCCTCAACTGCGGGGAGTCGAAGTGCGGCTGAGGAGTTCGCCGGGGGTGTGGCTGCGGGCGGCCCGCCGGCTGCGTGGCGGCAGCACGCCCCCCCGAGCGGTGGCCGATTGGCCCGGGTTGTGCTTTCCGCCCCTGCAGCTCTGGAATGCGCCGCCAAGTCCCGCCATGCTGCGTGAACTGGAGAGGGAACATCAGCAGAGACAGGCATGGTGAACCAGAACCGGGAGACTCCGCGGGTGGCCCTGGCGCTGGGCAGTGGCTCGGCGCGGGGCTGGGCGCACATCGGCATCATCCGCGCCCTGGAAAGGGCCGGCGTGCGCCCGCAGGTGGTGGTTGGTACATCCATCGGGGCGCTGGTCGGGGCCTTCTACGCCGCCGGCAAGCTCGACGAGCTCGAGCCGTGGGTGCGCAAGCTGACCCGGCGCGATGTGCTGGGCATGCTCGACCCGACCCTGCGTACCACCGGCGGACTGATCGAGGGGCGCCGGCTCTACGATTTTTACCAGGAACACCTCTCGGGCGCGGCCATCGAGGGGCTGGCCATGCCCTATGCTGCTGTGGCCACGACCCTCGGCCGCGGTACCGAGGTTTGGCTGCGCGAGGGGGATCTGGCCGACGCCGTGCGCGCCTCGAGTGCGTTGCCGGGGGTGTTCAGCCCGGTGCGTCGAGGCGGCGACTGGCTCGTTGACGGCGGGCTGGTCAACCCCGTCCCGGTCAGCGTCTGTCGGGCCCTCGACGCCGATGTGGTCATCGCCGTCAACCTCAACGGCGATCTGGTCGGGCGGCACCTGCGCGAGAGCGCCCACCACGCCGGTGCGGGTGTGGATCCGGAACGCTGGCTGCAGCAATTGCCCGCCGGCGTGCGCAGCCGCGCCAAGACCCTGGTGGGGCTGTGGGGCGACTGGACCGGGGCGCGGGATGCCGAGCGCAGCGAGGCACCGGGGGTCTTCGAGGTTCTCGCCGGGTCGCTGAACATCATGCAGGACCGCATCACCCGCAGCCGTATGGCCGGCGATCCGCCCGAGCTGATGCTTGCCCCCCGCCTGGCCCACATCGGCCTGCTCGAGTTCCACCGCGCCGAGGAGGCGATCAGCATCGGCAAGGCCATGGTCGAGCGGATGCTCCCCTCCATTCAGGATCTGTTCCAAAAAGGCTCCGGCAATCAGGTAGGATGACGCCGCACCGGCGTCCGCCGGCGGCAGCGAGCGAGGCGAGAGCGATGAGAGCAGTGGCAGTCATGCTGATGCTGGGGTGCGCCGCGGCCCTGGCCCTGAGCGGGTGCGCCCCCGGCGCGCAGACCGTGAAGCTGGCTCCGGAGACGGAGCAGATCGAGGAACGCGAGCGGGCCGAGCCGGCCGGGCTGGCGCTGCGCGTGATCGACCGGCGGCCCCGCGAGATCTTTGGTTACCGGGACGAGGCCGGCGGCGTGACGCTGGCCGGCGAGCCCGCGCTGGCCGAAGCCGTCCACGACGGCCTGGCCACGGCCTTCGAGCGGCAGGGCATTGCGGTAACCGAGTGGGACGGCGAGGCCGAGCGGCGCCTGGAGGTGGAGATCTACACCTTCGATTACGAGCGCTCGGGTGGCTTCCTCAACCGCCGGGCCAGCCTGAAGAGCGCGTGGATGGTCAGCGGCATGGTCGACGGCGAACGCTACAGTTCAGAGGCCCGGGTGAGCACCGAGACCCGGGCGCTGTTCGGGCCGGGTGAGGCGAAGAATGAGGAGCTGGTCAACCGGGTGCTTTCCCGGGGGGTGCGCCAAGTGGCCACCCAGAAGGACCTGCTTCGACTGCTGGAGGGTGAGACGTGAACGACAAGCGCAGCTCGGCGAACAACCCCAGGGATCCGCAGCAGATTCGCGAGCGCCTGGTCTGGCGCGCCGCGGTGGTGATGCTGCTGGCGATCACCGGCTGGCTGAGCTTCGTGGCCTTCGATGCCCAGGAGCGGGCCGACGAGCTGGAGGCCGAGTTGGCCGCCCACGAGGACCGCGAGGGGCTGCTGACCCGGTTCGGCCTGAGCACCGAGGTGGTACGTCGCTTCGAGGTGGCCGGCATCGAAGCCCCGCCGGAGCAGTACCTGCTTGAGGATCTGCAGGAGCGGGACGAGTGGTTGGCCGATCAGGCCGCGCGCCTGAAGGGACCACTGGTGATCGATACGGAGCGCAGCGCCGTGCTCTCGGACCACTGGGTCTTCGCCACCGTCGAGACCGAGACCGGCGGCGGCTCGGCGCTGCTCGCCTACGAACTCAGCGACGCCGGTGAGCTGAGCTGGGAGCTGCTCGCCTACGCCGCCGACGGCGAGTAGGGGGCGTCCCGGCAAGGCGGCCCGGCCGCCCCGCCGCGACATTGAAAACGATTCGCAATAGCATTAACCTATCCCGGTTATCGACAACCCCCACGAGTAATGCCCCATGAGTGAGAGCGACACGGCCGGCCCCTTCGCCGACGGGAGCCTGATCGAGCGGCTGATGGCCCTCCTCGACGACGGCGGGCCCGTGCTGACCCTGTTGGCCATCCTGTCGGTGTTCACCCTGGCCCTGATCCTGATCAAGCTCTGGCAGTTCACGGCGGCGCGGCTCTACGACCGGCGCACGCTCAACGAGGCACTGGCCGCCTGGCGGGCCGGACAGACCCAGGAGGCCCTGCAGCGGCTGGAGGCGAGCAAGCACCTGGGTGCCGAGCCGTTGGCCGTGGCCATGCGCGGACGGCTGGAGTCGCCCGATGACCAGGAACGGATCCGCGAAGAGGTGACACGGCTGGCCAGCGGTCGGCTGGAACAGCTGCGCGCCTACCTGCGCGGGTTGGAGGCCATCGGGGTGCTCAGCCCGCTGCTGGGGCTGCTCGGCACCGTGCTCGGCATGATCGAGGCGTTCCGCCAACTGGAGGCAGCCGGTAGTCAGGTGGATCCCTCCATGCTTTCCGGCGGCATCTGGGAGGCCCTGCTGACCACGGCAGCCGGGCTGGCGCTGGCGATCCCCGCGGTGGCCGCGCTCACCTGGCTCGAGCGCATCGTCGAGCGCTTCCGTCACCGTGTCGAGGATTCGGTCACCCAGGTCTTTACCACGGCGCCGCCGCCGCTGCGCCATGCGGATTGAGGAGGCGCCGCGCCGCCGGCGGCTGGTGAGCCTGACGCCGCTGATCGACGTCGTCTTTATCCTGCTGATCTTCTTTATGCTCGCCTCGACCTTCGTCGAGTGGCAGGCCTTCGGGGTCGATGCGCCGGCCGACGGGGCCGCCGAGGAAGCGCAGGACGAGGAGCCGCTGCGGCTCTACGTCACCAACGACGGATACCGCCTGGGGGACGAGTCGGTGGGCCCGGATGCCCTGCGCAGCCGCCTTGAGGAGGTCGGTAGGGACGACGCCGAACGCCGGCTTTTGGTCATTCCGGCCGCAGGGGCACCGGTGCGGGCCGTGATCCTTGCCCTGGACAGTGCTGCGGCCGCCGGGCTGGAGGATGTCGGCGTACTGCGTGAGGAGGCACCGGAATGAAGCTGCCCGAGCCGCCGCGCCGAGAGCCGGAAGAGAACGTCATCCCGATGATCAACATCGTCTTCCTGTTGTTGATCTTCTTCATGGTGGCCGGAACGCTTGAGCCGCACTCGCCGCTTTCCGTCGATCCGGCGGAGAGCGAGCGGGGGGCGGAGCTGGCGGGAGATCCCCTGCGGGTGTTGATTGACGCCGAGGGGCAGATGGCCGTGGATCAGGACGTCGTCGATGATCGTGAGCAGCTCCGCGAGCGGCTGAAGGCTGCGCTGGCAGAGGCGCCCGAGCGCCCGGTGGAGGTCAAGGCCGACGCCGATGCCGATTCGGCACGGCTTCTCGACGTCATGGACGACCTGCGCGAGGTCGGGGCCGAGCGGATGCAGCTGATGACCCGGCGGGAGCACTGAGATGGAGCCGCGCTGGATCCACTGGGTGGTTGCGGGCACTGTGGCCTTCGGCGCGCACGCCGCCATCCTGGCCTGGGTGCCCCGGGACGCCGAAGAGCAGATCGAGGAGCGCCATGCCCCGGAAGGGGTGGAGGTGCAGCTCTCCGCCGCCCCGCCGCAGCCGGAGGAGGAGGTGGTCGAAGAGCCGGAAGAGGACGAACCGGAGCCTGAGGAGC